>NZ_FTPR01000005.1 GCF_900156505.1 Yoonia rosea
TGTTGGTTGCGGGAGTAGGATTTGAACCTACGACCTTCAGGTTATGAGCCTGACGAGCTACCGGGCTGCTCCATCCCGCGCTACCGTGTTGCAGTACCGAACAGGTGACCCTGATGCGGCGTTTGTGTTGATCAAACTCTCGAGGAGAGTTTGTCGCACAGGCGGTCTGCTCCATCCCGCGCATTAGCGCACCTCTGATTGTGTTGAGGTGCATCGTTAGAGAGATATTGTGCTTCTTATTAGGTTTGGCAATGACTTACTCTCCCACGCCTTAAGACGCAGTACCATCAGCGCTGCGGCACTTAACTGCCGAGTTCGGGATGGGATCGGGTGTTTTGCTCGCGCTATGATCACCAAACCAAAAAAGAAGCACAAAACATCAGCTAGCCATGTTTTCACATGACGCGTTGTTCCTTGATCATCGTATACTGATGATTGTGTGTGTATGAACTTTGATTTTTTCCAGTCTACCTATTACTGGATCAAATCAAGCCTATCGAGCAATTAGTACCAGTCAACTGAACGGCTTACACCGCTTACATCTCTGGCCTATCGACGAGGTGGTCTACCTCGGCTCTCAGGGATATCTTGTTTTGAAGGGGGCTTCCCGCTTAGATGCCTTCAGCGGTTATCCTGTCCGATCATAGCTACTCTGCACTGCCGTTGGCACGACAACAGATCCACCAGTGGATCGTTCACCCCGGTCCTCTCGTACTAGGGGCAACTCTTCTCAAATATCCTACACCCACGGAAGATAGGGACCGAACTGTCTCACGACGTTCTAAACCCAGCTCACGTACCTCTTTAAACGGCGAACAGCCGTACCCTTGGGACCTGCTCCAGCCCCAGGATGAGATGAGCCGACATCGAGGTGCCAAACGGTGCCGTCGATATGGACTCTTGGGCACCATCAGCCTGTTATCCCCAGCGTACCTTTTATCCGTTGAGCGATGGCCCTTCCACTCGGGACCACCGGATCACTATGGCCGTCTTTCGACTCTGCTCGACTTGTCAGTCTCGCAGTCAGGCTGGCTTCTGCCATTGCACTCAACGAGCGATTTCCGACCGCTCTGAGCCAACCTTCGCGCGCCTCCGTTACAATTTGGGAGGCGACCGCCCCAGTCAAACTACCCACCACGCAGGGTCCCGGACCCGGATAACGGGCCGCGGTTAGACATCAAGCAGAATAAGGGTGGTATCTCAAGGGAGGCTCCACAGAGACTGGCGTCCCTGCTTCAAAGCCTACCACCTATCCTGCACATACTGTGCCTGATGCCAATGCGAAGCTATAGTAAAGGTGCATGGGGTCTTTCCGTCTAACCGCGGGTATCCTGCATCTTGACAGGAAATTCAATTTCGCTGAGTCCACATTTGAGACAGCGGGGAAGTCGTTACGCCATTCGTGCAGGTCGGAACTTACCCGACAAGGAATTTCGCTACCTTAGGACCGTTATAGTTACGGCCGCCGTTTACCTGGGCTTCAATTCGGAGCTTGCACTCCTCCTTTTAACCTTCAGGCACCGGGCAGGCGTCAGACCCTATACGTCGTCTTGCGACTTCGCAGAGCCCTGTGTTTTTAGTAAACAGTCGCCACCCCCTGGTTTGTGCCCCCGCCCAAAAGTTGCCTTCTGAACGGGCCTCCTTCTCGCGAACTTACGGAGGTATTTTGCCGAGTTCCTTAAATGTGGTTCTCTCAAGCGCCTTGGTATTCTCTACCAGTCCACCTGTGTCGGTTTAGGGTACGATCTAGCGGAGGGCTATTTCCAGGAACCTCTCAGCAGCCTTCCCAATCCGATAAGGGAAAACAACCTTCGAGATCCGTCACATCCTCCTGGCCCAGGAATATTAACCTGGTTCCCATCGACTACGCCTTTCGGCCTCGCCTTAGGGGTCGGCTTACCCTGCTCAGATTAGCTTTAAGCAGGAACCCTTGGACTTTCGGCGAGGGAGTCTCTCACTCCCTTTGTCGCTACTCATGTCATCATTCTCACTAGTGATCTCTCCACCGGATCCCTCACAGGCCGGCTTCACAGAAAATTCCTTGCGTCCAATATCCCCGAAGGGATTAAGGACGCATGGAATTATGTCACACTACGCTCTGCTACCATGCAATAAATTGCATCCTAGACTTCGGCTCATGGCTTGAGCCCCGTTACATCTTCGCCGCAGGACAACTTATTTAGACCAGTGAGCTGTTACGCTATCTTTAAAGGATGGCTGCTTCTAAGCCAACCTCCTGGTTGTTTTGGTCGTCCCACCTGCTTTCCCACTTAGCCATGAATTAGGGGCCTTAGTCGTAGGTCAGGGTTGTTTCCCTCTCCACAACGGACGTTAGCACCCGCTGTGTGTCTGCCGGATAGTACTCCTCGGTATTCGGAGTTTGATTAGGATCAGTAAGGCTGTGGGCCCCCATTACCCATTCAGTGCTCTACCCCCGAGGGTATTCGTCCGACGCTCTACCTAAATAGATTTCGCAGAGAACCAGCTATCTCCGAGTTTGATTGGCCTTTCACCCCTAGGCACACCTCATCCCGACCTTTTTCAACAGGTGTGGGTTCGGACCTCCAGTAAGTGTTACCTTACCTTCATCCTGGACATGCCTAGATCACTCGGTTTCGGGTCTAATGCATCTAACTCAGTCGCCCTATTAAGACTCGCTTTCGCTGCGCCTACACCTAACGGCTTAAGCTTGCTAGATACACTAAGTCGATGACCCATTATACAAAAGGTACGCTGTCAGGCCGCATGGGCCCTCCAACTGATTGTAGGCGTTCGGTTTCAGGTACTGTTTCACTCCCCTCGTCGGGGTGCTTTTCACCTTTCCCTCACGGTACTGGTTCGCTATCGGTCAGTAAGGAGTACTTAGCCTTCGAAGGTGGTCCTCCGATGTTCAGACAGAATTTCACGTGTTCCGCCCTACTTAATACGTCCAATCATGCTTCATATACGGGGCTGTCACCCACTATGGCTGTGCTTTCCAACACATTCTATTCACACTCATGGCTCGGCTGGTCCCCGTTCGCTCGCCGCTACTAGGGGAGTATCTATTGATTTCCTTTCCTCCGGGTACTTAGATGTTTCAGTTCCCCGGGTTTGCTTTTGTAAACCTATGTATTCAGTCTACAAATACCTGGTTTACCTCATTATTAATTACCCCGAAGAGCAATAATAACAAAGTATCAGGTGGGTTGCCCCATTCAGAAATCCATGGATCAAAGCTTATTCTCAGCTCCCCATGGCTTATCGCAGAGTATCACGTCTTTCATCGCCTCTTACTGCCAAGGCATCCACCAAACGCCCTTTTCGCGCTTGATTTGATCCAGAAACAGTCAGACTGCTTCTGTGGGCCCACCCTTTTGTAAATCAAATGGGCCCTTAATCAAAATGCATACATTGCAGTGCTTGCCGCTGGTTCGCAACAAACACTGTTCGAGTAGTATTACTACTACTCCGGTTAGTGTACTTGACTTGGAACAAAATAGACTTGTTGGTCGAACCAACTGACATGTCCTTACGCGGACAGTCATCTATTCTGATGTTTTGTATCTCTCTAAACGATGTCAAATGATCCGAAGATCAAGTCGTCCGATTGGACGGCAAAGCAGCAAACTGCTTAACGGTCAAATCGTATGTCTTGGTGTGATGGTGGGTCGAGGAGGACTTGAACCTCCGACCTCACGCTTATCAGGCGTGCGCTCTAACCACCTGAGCTACCGACCCATCAAGGTCCGTAACCCAAAGGGTTACGCATGGTGGAGCGTATCGGGATCGAACCGATGACCCCCTGCTTGCAAAGCAGGTGCTCTCCCAGCTGAGCTAACGCCCCATTAGGTGCGTCCCACTCAACGTGGAACAAACTGAAGAGATATGAGGACGGCCTGGCTCTAGGTCACTTCCAAGGAACAGGAAGTGCCTGATATGCCGGCTTTGTTTGCCGGCTGCTAAGTGTTCCACGAACATGAACAAGTTCATGCTGCTAGGAACATCCTTAGAAAGGAGGTGATCCAGCCGCAGGTTCCCCTACGGCTACCTTGTTACGACTTCACCCCAGTCGCTGATCCTACCGTGGCCGCCTGCCTCCCCGAAGGGTTAGCGCAGCGTCGTCGGGTAGAACCAACTCCCATGGTGTGACGGGCGGTGTGTACAAGGCCCGGGAACGTATTCACCGCGTCATGCTGTTACGCGATTACTAGCGATTCCGACTTCATGGGGTCGAGTTGCAGACCCCAATCCGAACTGAGACATCTTTTGGAGATTAACTCACTGTAGATGCCATTGTAGCACGTGTGTAGCCCAACCCGTAAGGGCCATGAGGACTTGACGTCATCCACACCTTCCTCCCGCTTATCACGGGCAGTTTCCCTAGAGTGCCCAGCCGAACTGCTGGCAACTAAGGATGTGGGTTGCGCTCGTTGCCGGACTTAACCGAACATCTCACGACACGAGCTGACGACAGCCATGCAGCACCTGTCACTCGGCCACCGAAGTGGAAAACAGATCTCTCTGCCGGTCCGAGGATGTCAAGGGTTGGTAAGGTTCTGCGCGTTGCTTCGAATTAAACCACATGCTCCACCGCTTGTGCGGGCCCCCGTCAATTCCTTTGAGTTTTAATCTTGCGACCGTACTCCCCAGGCGGAATGCTTAATCCGTTAGGTGTGACACCGAAGGGCAAGCCCCCCGACGTCTGGCATTCATCGTTTACGGTGTGGACTACCAGGGTATCTAATCCTGTTTGCTCCCCACACTTTCGTACCTCAGCGTCAGTATCGAGCCAGTGAGCCGCCTTCGCCACTGGTGTTCCTCCAAATATCTACGAATTTCACCTCTACACTTGGAATTCCACTCACCTCTCTCGAACTCTAGACTGATAGTTTAGGAGGCAGTTCCAGGGTTGAGCCCTGGGATTTCACCCCCTACTTTCCAATCCGCCTACGTACGCTTTACGCCCAGTAATTCCGAACAACGCTAACCCCCTCCGTATTACCGCGGCTGCTGGCACGGAGTTAGCCGGGGTTTCTTTACCAGATACTGTCATTATCATCTCTGGCGAAAGAGCTTTACGACCCTAAGGCCTTCGTCACTCACGCGGCATGGCTAGATCAGGCTTGCGCCCATTGTCTAAGATTCCCCACTGCTGCCTCCCGTAGGAGTCTGGGCCGTGTCTCAGTCCCAGTGTTGCTGATCATCCTCTCAAACCAGCTATTGATCGTAGACTTGGTAGGCCATTACCCCACCAACTATCTAATCAAACGCGGGCCAATCCTTCTCCGATAAATCTTTCCCCCGAAGGGCGTATACGGTATTACTCTCAGTTTCCCGAGGCTATTCCGTAGAAAAGGGTATGTTCCCACGCGTTACTAACCCGTCCGCCGCTCACTCCGAAGAGTGCGCTCGACTTGCATGTGTTAGGCCTGCCGCCAGCGTTCGTTCTGAGCCAGGATCAAACTCTCAAGTTGAATGCATCTTACAATGCAATCCTTGACGTTCGAACCTCTGCACATCACCACTTGGCCTTACTGAAACCAAATGGCGTTTCTCTGTTTGTTGTGCTTCAGTAACCAAAGTTACCAGAAGCCGCCAAACAGTGAAGCTGACACTCTATCATCGGACCGAAATCCTAAGAGCGTTGATATACAGACGTCTGATCCATCGAACTGAACCAAACCGCCCACATATCTCTTCAGATATATCAATTTCAAACAGCGTAGAGACAAAAACCACCAGATGCGCCCTAAAGTCCTTGGCGCGCCCAGCCTGCATTATCTCTGTTTTTTCTTCTCCGCCTCGTTGCCCGTAAGCCCGTCTGGCGCCCCGTCAGCACTTGTAAGCGCCGCCGGTGAAGGGGGTTCTACGGTTACTCGAAGATACCCGCAACCCCTTTTTTC